>NZ_JBYTDD010000002.1:0-8966 GCF_058791055.1 Pseudomonas sp. EU05-FHT14B02
TGGCGTACGGTTACCGGGATAGTGAGTTCTTTTTCATGAAGATCAAGAGCGTCTTTCCCGGCAATCCGTGAAGAACCTTTTTTTGTCTCGGTTACGCGAGCGCTATTACAACAGCGGGATCGAGTAGCTGACGATCAGGCGGTTTTCGTCCTGCGAACGTGTGTTCGGCAGGTCGGTGCGCCAGGTCGCGTTTTTCCACGCCAGGCCCAGGTTTTTCAGCGGACCTTCCTGAACGACGTAAGCCACGCTCAGATCGCGCTCCCACTCGGAAGCACCGTTGGCCGCCTCGCCACCCTTGGCGTTAACGGTATCGATGTTGTCGCCGTGCAGGTAAACAAGACCCGCCGTCAGGCCAGGTACGCCGACCTTGGCGAAGTCATAGGAGTAGCGTGCTTGCCAGGTACGCTCGCCGGCACGGCCGAACTTCTGGATTTGCGCGTCGGTGATGGTGTAGTTCGACGAACCGTCGCCCTGGTTCAACCAAGGGAAATCGCTGCTGCCGTTGCTGACCTGATAACCGCCACCGAAGGTGTGACCGGCAACGGTGTACAGGAACAGGCCGCTGTACAGGTTGTTGTCGACCTTGCCTTTACCGTTTGGCGCGTTGTAGTTGCCAGTGGTGAAGTACAACGGGTCGTGACCGTTGGCACCATCATCAGAGCTGTTGAAGTAACGGAAATCCGACTTCAACACGCCAGGGCCGATTGCCCAGTTGTGCACCAGACCCAGGAAGTGTTGCTTGTAGAACTCTTCCAGGTTGCCGTAGTAGTACTGGGCCGTCAGGTCCTTGGTGATCTTGTAGTCGCCACCGGCATAGATGAACTTGTTGCTGTCGCGGAATTTGGTGCCGCGAGTGTTCGCGCCGGAAATCGACATCTGCTCATTGTTGCTGGAGTTACGGCCTTTAACGGCTTCGATCTGGCCACCAACCAGGGTCAGATCCTTGATGTCGCCGGACGTGATCTGGCCACCCTGCCAGGTTTGCGGCAGCAGACGACCATCGTTGGTCACAATCACCGGGTTTTTCGGTTGCAGGGTGCCCAGCTTCAATTCGGTCTGGGACACCTTGGCTTTGGCCGTCAGGCCCAGGCTGGAGAAATCATCAACTGCCTCGCCGTTGGATTTGCTCGGGAAAACCGTGCCGCCGTAAGAGGTCGCCGTGGCGCCGTTGGTACCGCCGCCCGAATCCAGTTTCACGCCCAACAGGCCGATTGCATCGATGCCGAAGCCGACGGTGCCCTGGGTATAACCGGAGATGAAACGCAGATCGAAGCCTTGACCCCACTCTTCGTTTTTGTTGGCACCGGCTCCGTCACGGTAGTCGGTGTTGATGTAGAAGTTACGTAGCCCCAATGTTGCCTTGCTGTCTTCGATAAAACCCGCGGCGCTTGCCTGCTGGGTCAAAACCCCGACGGCCACAGCCATGGCCAAGGTGCACTTGTTCATGTTTCGCTCCTCTCGTTTCTAGTTCTGATGTTTCTGGTCCCGAATCGATTGCCCGGGATCCTGAATGCATAAATTCGCGGCAAACCGTCTAGGCCGGTCATTTGGCGGGCCGCAGGATACATGGCCTTAAAGCCAAAAAGAATTTTTAGATGTTTTTTAATATCACTTAGGAATATGACTTCCCACGACAGATCCGAGGTATCGGCGGCAAGGCCGATTCCTGCACCTGACCTATTGTCGAGGGACGAAATCGCCAAATCCGGGCTCAGGGATGAGTGCCGGACAGGCGCACTTTAAGCGGGATATTTAAAAACTAAAAAGAATAATAAATAATCAGTAAAGATCTTTATGGAATATTAAAAAACAGACAAAAAAAACCTCGCCAGCAGGCGAGGCTTTTTTACAAGGCTTGTTACAGGAAGCTGTAGGTGTAGTTGAAGATCAGACGAGTCTGGTCAACATCAGGGTTGTTGGAAACTTCACTGCCACGGTAGACACCATTACGCAGCGTTACGCCGAAGCCTTTGAGAGTGCCCTGCTGGATGGTGTAGTCGATCCGCATGTCGCGTTCCCACTCGGAGCCATCAGGGCCTCTGCCGTTGGTAGCCTTGATGTTGTCGCCATGCAGGTAGGCGATCGAAGTTTTCAGGCCCGGTACGCCCAGTCCGGCGAAGTCATAGGAGTACTGACCGAAGGTGGTGTTTTCACCAGCACGAACAAATCCGTTGATCATGGAGTCGGTGAACAGGTAGAAGCTGGCGCCGCCGTTGCCTTCCGGACGGCCATTGCCATCAACCACGTTGCCCTGGTTCAGGTAGACAAAACCGCCATCATCGCTGACGCGCTGATGACCGAGCAGGAAGGCGTTGCCACCCAGGGTATAGGTGAACATGGCGCTCCAGGTCTTGTTATCGACCTCGCCTGGGGTCCTGGCGAAACCGTTGTTGTTGTTGAAACGGAAACCCGGATCACCGTTCTTGCCATCGGAGCTGCTGTCGAAGTAGCGAATATCAGTTTTGAAGGACTGTTTGGCGTCGATCGGAAACACGTGGATCAAGCCAAGGAAGTCCTGCTTGTAGTAGTCCTTCAGGTTCGAATGGTAGTACTGCAGGGTCAAGTCCTTGGTGACCTTCCAGTCAGCACCACCGTAGTAGAACTTGTTGCTGTCCTCTGTGCCGCCAGCCACGGCCAGGCCGGTGGAGTTCGAAGAGGCGCGACCCGCCGAATGCTCCAACTGACCTGCGTTGAAGGTCACGTTGTCGATTTCTTTCGAAGTGATGGTGCCACCGTCAAAGGTCTGTGGCAGCAGACGGCTGTCGTTCGCGACCAGGATCGGCAAGTTGGGTGCCAGGGCGCCACCCAGGTGGGCTTCGGTCTTCGAGAAGCGCGCCTTGACGTTAGCGGCTGCACGGCTCCATTCGGACACGGCCGAACCATCGCTGTCGCTTGGGAAGAAGGTGTTGTTGTCCGGGTGGTGACCCTTGCCGCCGTCCAGGTGGATACCCAGCAGTGCCTGGGCGTCGATACCGAAGCCGACAGTGCCTTGGGTGAAACCGGACAGATAATCGAATTTCAAGCCTTCTGCGGACTCTTTCTGATCCGCACCGCCTTCACGGTTATCGTTGTTGTAATACATGGTCCGGGAACTGATGGACGCCTTGCTGTCTTCCAGGAAACCTGCGGCGCCTGCCTGCTGCGCCAAAACCCCTACGGCCACGGCCAAAGCCAAGGTGGACTTGTTCATTGTGTAGCTCCTCTCGATTCTAGTTCTTGTATTCCTGGTCTCGAGTCGTCGCCCGAAATCCTAAGATGCGCGATTAGCGCCAGACCGTGACCCACAAGTCAATCGTAACCATGTGTGTCTACGACCTTTGTCTAACCCCCGATTTTTTGGTCCCTGCCGGGTCATGAATTTGTCATGAACCTGAAAAGAATTACCCGATTCTTTTCTAATACCGTTTAGGAATTTAGCGCTCAATTTCCAGCCCCCCAGAACAAAGGGTTCGGCTCATAAGCTAATTCCTAAACGGTATTTATTTTTGCTTTTTTAGATCGATTAGTTTCTGACGCAATCCGGAAACAAATCCTTACCGAAAGGCAGCCCCATGACGATCAAGCGCGCACTATCCAGACCAATTGTTACAGTTTGTGTATCTCTCGCATTTTCTTTCACCGCCCAGGCGGCGAACCTCACCGTCGGTTATCAAACCGGAATCGACCCCAGCAAAGTCCCCCAGGCCGATGGCCTTTATGAAAAAACCATCGGCCAGCCCATCGACTGGCGACGCTTCAACAGCGGCCCGGAAGTGGTCACGGCGATTGCCTCCGGCGATGTACAAATCGGCAATCTCGGCTCCAGTCCGCTGGCCGCTGCCGCTTCGCGCAACCTGCCGATTGTCGCGTTCATCGTCTCGGCGCAGATCAATGCCGCCGAAGCGCTGGTGGTGCGCAATGGCAGCGGCATCGAAAAACCACAAGATCTGATCGGAAAGACCATCGCCACGCCTTTCGTTTCAACCTCCCACTACAGCCTGCTCGGTGCGTTGAAGCACTGGGGCCTGGACAGTTCGAAAGTCAAAGTGGTGAACCTGCAGCCGGCGGAAATCGCGGCAGCCTGGAAGCGGGGAGATATTGATGGCGCGTTTGTCTGGTCGCCCGCCCTGGGGGAAATCCGCAAGAGTGGCAAGACCCTGACCGACGCTGCACAAGTAGGCCAATGGGGAGCACCCACCTTCGAGGTCTGGGTGGCACGCAAGGATTACGCCGAGAAGCACCCGGAGGTGGTGGCCAGATTCGCCAAGGTCACCCTCGACGCCTTTGCTGATTACGCGGCGCATAAAGCCAGCTGGACTGCCGACTCGGTACCGGTGCAGAAAATCGCCAAACTGACCGGCGCCAATGCCGCCGATGTGCCGGAGTTACTGGCCGGTTCCGCATTCCCGGATGCCAAGGCGCAACAGAGCACCGCGCTGCTGGACGGCGGCACGGCCAAGGCCATTGGCGAGACGGCGAAATTCTTGAAGGAACAAGGAAAGGTGGAGACGGTGCTGCCGGATTACTCGCCGTATGTCAGCGCGAAGTTTGTCGCCGAGTAACACCACCGACCTCTGTAGGAGCGAGCCTGCTCGCGAAAAACCCAAGGACGCCACTGGGCATCTGGTTTACGCGTTATCGTTCACGATTTTCGCGAGCAATCGAGCGTCGACCGGCTGCTCCTACAAGGACCGTATCCTGATCAAAGGGCTTTTTCGAAGATCTTCGAATTACGCTGATAGTTGTACAGCGACGCCCGCGCCGACGGCAGACGGTCAACGCTGCTCGGCACAAAACCACGCTCGCGGAACCAGTGAGCGGTGCGGGTAGTAAGGACGAATAATGTCTTCAAACCCTGAGCCCGGGCGCGGGTCTCGATGCGCTCCAGCAATTCATCACCGCGACCGCCATGGCGATACTCTGGATTCACCGCCAGGCACGCCAGTTCACCGGCATCCGAATCGGCAATCTGATACAGCGCCGCACAGGCGATGATCATGCCTTCGCGCTCGACCACACTGAACTGTTCGATCTCGCGCTCCAGCACCTCGCGGGAACGGCGCACCAGGATGCCCTGCTCTTCCAGCGGGCTGATCAAATCCAGCAAACCACCGACGTCTTCAATGGCCGCTTCGCGTACGACTTCGAACTGCTCCTGGGCCACCAGCGTACCGCCACCGTCGCGGGTGAACAGCTCGGTCAGCAGTGCACCGTCTTCGGCATAACTGACGATATGGCTGCGGGCCACGCCGCCACGGCAAGCTTCGGCCGCGGCATCGAGTAATTCTGCCTGGTAGTTACTGCCCAACCGTTGCAGATGCGCCGGCACCTGCTGCGGACGCAGTTCGCGCACCAAGCGCCCGTGTTCGTCGATCAGGCCCAGGTCGGCGCCGAACAGCAGCAGCTTGTCCGCGCCCAGGTCGATGGCCGCACGGGTGGCGACGTCTTCGCAGGCCAGGTTGAAAATCTCCCCGGTCGGCGAATAGCCCAGCGGCGACAGCAGCACAATGGAACGCTCGTCCAGCAGACGGTTGATGCCCTTGCGGTCGACCCGGCGCACTTCGCCGGTGTGGTGATAGTCGACGCCTTCAAGCACGCCGATCGGCCGTGCCGTCACCAGGTTGCCGCTGGCCACCCGCAGGCGCGAGCCCTGCATCGGCGACGAAGCCATGTCCATCGACAGGCGAGCCTCGATGGCAATGCGCAACTGGCCAACCGCGTCGATCACGCACTCCAGGGTCGCGGCATCGGTGATGCGCATCCCGTGGTGGTAATGCGGGGTCAGGCCACGGGCCGCGAGGCGCGCTTCGATTTGCGGGCGGGAACCGTGAACCAGCACCAGACGCACGCCCAGGCTGTGCAACAGCACCAGGTCGTGGACGATATTGCCGAAATTCGGGTGTTCAACGCCGTCGCCGGGCAGCATGACGACAAAGGTGCAATCGCGGTGGGCGTTGATGTAAGGCGAAGCGTGACGAAGCCAATTGACGTATTCGGGCATGAACCTGGGCCTGTAATAAATAGCAGCCGAAAAAAGGGCGAAACTGAAAACGCACAGCGGGCTGATGGTTATCGTCGGAACAGGCTTGGCGACACGCGCGCTCTCCTCATGAATACGGGTTGGGACATCGGCAATTTAACTGCAAAACCCTGTAGGAGCGAGCTTGCTCGCGATGGATATGAGGGTACCGCGCTCATCCAGGCAGCCCTCGTCATCGTTAACGTCCATCGCGAGCAAGCTCGCTCCTACACGGGTGTCAGGCAATAGTGTTCGATCAGTTGCCTTAATAGATGCACCGTAGGCTGCAAACGTGACATTTCGAGGTATTCCCCCGGTTGGTGGGCGCAGGCGATATCACCCGGGCCAAGCACCAGCGTTTCACAGCCAAGGCGCTGAAGATAAGGTGCTTCGGTGCCGAACGCCACTGCTTCGGCGCTGTGACCGGTGAGCTTTTCGGCAATGCGCACCAGCTCTGCGTCCTCGGCCTGCTCGAACGGTGGCACTTCGGGGAACAACGGCGCGTAATCGATCTTGACCTGATGCCGTTCGGCAATCGGCTTGAGCTTCTGCAGGATCTCGGCGCGCAGGACCTTGGGGTCCATGCCGGGCAGCGGCCGCAAATCGAATTCCAGCGAACACTGGCCGCAGATGCGGTTGGGGTTGTCGCCGCCATGGATGCAGCCGAAATTCATCGTTGGCGTCGGCACGCCAAACTGTGGATTGCGGAATTCGCGTTGCCATAACAAGCGCAAGCCACGCAGTTCACCGATGGCATCGTGCATGGCTTCCAGGGCGCTGTGGCCCAGGCGCGGGTCGGAGGAATGACCGCTCTGGCCGAGGATGTCGATGCGCTCCATCATGATGCCCTTGTGCATGCGGATCGGCTTGAGCCCTGTCGGCTCGCCGATCACCGCCGCCCGCCCCAGCGGTCGCCCCGCTTCGGCCAGCGCGCGGGCACCGGACATCGAACTTTCTTCATCGCAAGTGGCGAGAATCAGCAACGGCTGTTTGAACGGATGATCGAGCAGCGGTATGACCGCCTCGATGGCCAGAGCGAAAAAGCCCTTCATGTCGCAACTGCCCAGGCCGACCCAACGACCGTCGACTTCAGTCAGCTTCAGCGGATCGGTTTGCCACAACGCACCGTCGAACGGCACGGTGTCGCTGTGCCCGGCCAGCACCAGGCCGCCGGGGCCGGAGCCGAAACTGGCCAGCAGGTTGAACTTGCCGGGGCTGACTTGCTGGATATCGCAGGTAAAACCCAGCTCACCAAGCCACGTCGCCAGCAGATCGATGACCGGGCGGTTGGTTTGATCGAGACTGGGTTGGGTGCAACTCACGGACGGTGCAGCGATCAACGCAGCGAATTGTTCTTTCATCGACGGCAATGGCATCGCTGACTCCCGGCACCTGAATTGAAGTCCATCATAGAACCAACCGATGACATGAATAAACCGTCTCGGCGCGTACTAACCTTGAGTCCTGTACACTGCACGACCTTGGCAGCCACACATTTCCCCGGCTGCGCTCCCGATCCTGGATTTTCCGGCCATGCAGAAAGAAACCGAAATCAAACTCCGCGTCAGCCGCGAAACCCTCGCCGCACTGCGCGAGCACCCGTTACTGAAAAAACGCAACAAAAGTGGCTGGGAACGCCGTGAGTTGATGAATCAGTACTTCGACACGCCCGAGCGTGACCTGGCCCAGGCAAAAGTCGCCCTGCGCCTGCGCAAGGATGGCGAAGAAGTGATTCAGACCCTCAAGACCCGCGGCCAGAGCGTCGCCGGTCTGTCCGTTCGTAACGAATACGACTGGAACCTGCCCAAGGCCAAGCTCGACTTGAAGAAACTCGACGGCGAATGCTGGCCCGAGGAACTGGCCGAGCTGGACAAGAAGACCCTGAAGCCGATCTTCACCACCGATTTCGTCCGCGAACGCGCGGAAATCGCCTGGGGTCGCGGCAAAACCAAAGTGGTCATCGAAGCCGCGCTGGACCTGGGTCACGTCGTGGTCGGCAAGCAGAAAGAAGAAATCTGCGAGCTGGAACTGGAACTGCGTGAAGGCGAGCCGGCCGCGTTGCTGGAACTGGCCGCCGAGCTGGCCGAGAAGCTGGCCCTGATGCCGTGCGATATCAGCAAGGCCGAGCGCGGTTATCGCCTGTACGACGCCCACAGTTATTCGCTGAGCTTGCCGGCGCCGCAGATCACCGCCGAAACGCCGCTGGACGACGCGTTCGCCGCGCTGAGCTGGCATTTGCTGGGCAGCAGCCAGCGTCTGGCCGAGCAGTATCGCTTCAATGGTCACTGGCGCCTGCTGCAGGACTGGGTCGAATGCCTCGCGGAAATGCGCGCGCTGATCAGCAGCCTGGGCCAGGCCGCTCCGCGTCAGTCGACCCACGATCTGCGCATCGCCCTCGATGCCTTGCTGGAAGACTGGCGTCCGCTGGTACAAGCCGGCCTGGACGACGAAGACGTGCGCAAAGCCGCGCCCGAGCAGTTCCTCGAAGAACTCGAAGACCCGCGCTGGGGCCTGTTCTCCCTGACCACCTCGCGCTGGCTGCTGGCCCGCACCTGGGCTGCCGACCGCAACACCCGTGGCAATCGCCAGGGCGCTGCGCAGCTGGGCAGCTGGTTGCCGCGCCTGCTGGGCGAAGAAGCCAACTCGCTGCAATTGCAGCGCTACCAGCAACAGCCGGAAGACCTGGCCGAGCAACTGCCACGCATCGAACGCATCCAGGTCTGGCTGCACCATGCGCGTAACGTGCTGGAGATTCCGGAAATGGATCGCCTGTACGGCGAGTTGAACAAGCTGGCGCAACTGGCCAACGAGTCGATCACCGACGAAGTCCTGGATGCACGTAAGCAGCAGGCGATTGCGGTGTATCAGAACCGCGCCTGGAAAATGTTGCTGCGCCTGTAATACCGCCATCGCGAGCAAGCTCGCTCCCACAGGGGGCAGTGTGGATTTACTGCATCGACTCCTGGCT